>NZ_FXXA01000001.1 GCF_900184265.1 Eggerthella timonensis | reverse complement strand
TAATACTCGTATTGAAGAGTGTTTTTGAAGTCGCTTTCAGGGTCTTCAAGAGCAACTGTTTTAGTAAAAGTCAGCTTGGCAGAGCTGGCTTTTTCTTTTGCCTTTTTGTACTCGACAACAGAAACATCCGGCTTTTTTATTCCTTTGCTCCATCGAAAAATATGGAAGCCAGGCGGGTACATACAGAGCCGAGCGCCCTTGATATATTTTTTGGTCTGTTTAACGCCGTTCTCGTCCTCGTATTCGACTTCTTTAATGCCTTTAGAGTAAGATACCGCCATATCCGCTTTAGACGCTTCAGAAAGCTCCATATCGCCCAAATAGGCAGTTAAGTACGCACCGACATTATCGACATCATCAAGCCGTTTCACGGTCACAAAGCCCTGTTTCCAGCAATCACGAACAACCGCATTTTCCATATACGGAGCCTTACCAGAAAAGATAAAAACGCAATGCAAGTGCCATGCTCCACGCCCTTGCGGTTCTGCTGCGGTAATATATTCGTAATGTCCGAAAATCTCACGGCAACGAGTATTGAAGTGCCGAAAATCACGCATCAGCTTTTTAGGGTCTGTCATATTATCGGCGTATGTAAGAGTAACCCAGCGACAGCGGGAAACATCGGTAATATTTGCGTTTAGAATATCCCTACCTTGAGCAAGAGACTTTGCGACATTCGCCAGATCCTGCGCACGGTTTTCGAGATGCTTAAACTCCAATAATTCTCCGGTGCGATTGTCTACATAGTGGTCTTTGTCAATCTTGGTAATATAACCACCACGAGAACGCTTTTCGGAATACATGATCTCCGTAATGTTTCCCATTTCTTTAAGCCGAACAAGAGCAGAATCAGAAATAGAAACAGGGGAATCCAGTTTTTTAATCTCCAATCAACTAACCTCCTTTCTCTAAGTTTTGGACACATATTCCCTTATAATCAAGTTAATAAGGGCGGGCGGTCGTAGCGTGTCCCCGCAACTAAAGTTTGCGGGGGCCCCGCTTACGCCTCGCCCTCGCCCCCTGTACCGGCACCAATGCCGGCAGGCGTTCCGGCGTTAGCCTGTCCCGTCATCTGCTTCATTGTCTCCGTAATCTGCTTGAACTGTTCCAGCATATCTTTTAACTTCGGATTACCCTGCATCTTGTCGTATTCGGAAGTGATTGCAGAAATAAGAAACTCACTTCGCTTAATCCCCATCATCCTGCAAAGCTCGTCAAGCTGATCAGCAACAGCAACATCACAACGAAAAGTTACAGCAACGGTATTCTTCTTCGGATTCATGGCAAAGCTCCTTTCAATAGAATGTAGTTATCATAACATCAAGTTGGAAAATTGTCAAGAGAAAAGCACTTACCCGCCGTTTACGGTGGTGAGTAAGTGCGCACTTCTATACCGTTCCGGCAGTGCTGGAGAATAGCAAGCACAGCAAGTGTAGCTACACTTGACGAAAACTAAAGTTTTTCGCTCTCCATCCGTTCATTTGTCCGGTATCAAGGCTACGAAAACTTTTCTTGCAGAAAACTTTTCTCGACCCCTACGGGGCAACCTTGACACCGAACATTTTCGGCGGAGCTTGCCAAGCGTGGCGAGGAACTCAAAGGCATAAAAGATAATTTCCAATAGCTCGCCCTATTCCATTGTACCGCCGAAAACCATTCTCTAACGCTCTGGTATTCGTCGGCTTCTTCATGGCTCAGAATCTAAAGGCATAAAAGAAGAGCGACGGCAAAGCCGTCACTCTTTCTCTTCATGTATCCCAAATAGACGCTTGAAAAAAGACCTCTTCGGAGCTGGCAAAGAAAGCACCTGCTGAGCCTGCAAAAGCACTTGATAATTTTTAGCCTGCTCCATAAGTTGAGCAATCTGCTTGTCCTTTTCTGCAATCTGAATGTCCTTTTGCCGAAGCTGTTCCAGCAATGACAAAACAAGCTCATTTTCGGATTCCTGCTTTTCATCCTGCCGACCGGATGAGCCATCAGGAGAAGAGCCGGAAAAAGGAACACCATGTTTTTCTGCAAGCCATTTCAAGCCGTATTCGGTGAGGGACATGACAGGGACATCGGATGGACACGCAAGGGACATTTTACGGACATCATCGGGCATACTTGCAATATCTCTGCGAATTGTCTTTGCAGAGAAACCCAGCATTTCAGCCACTTCCGAGACTTTATATATATGGCTCACCACCTTTTACACGAGGGACAACAGAGGGACATTTTAGGGACATCAAAGGACAAAAAAGGGACATCCCCATTGACACACTCATTTTCTCATGCTATTATAATACTCGTATTGAAGAGTGTTTTTGAAGTCGCTTTCAGGGTCTTCAAGAGCAACTGTTTTAGTAAAAGTCAGCTTGGCAGAGCTGGCTTTTTCTTTTGCCTTTTTGTACTCGA
Source organism: Eggerthella timonensis (assembly GCF_900184265.1). Taxonomy (NCBI): domain Bacteria; kingdom Bacillati; phylum Actinomycetota; class Coriobacteriia; order Eggerthellales; family Eggerthellaceae; genus Eggerthella; species Eggerthella timonensis. The sequence goes on along the minus strand of NZ_FXXA01000001.1, from coordinate 12 downwards.
CAACAGAAACAT